>NZ_CP059691.1:0-44070 GCF_022369495.1 Proteus penneri | reverse complement strand
AAGCCATTGGCCCGGTGCTGGGCATCGTGCAGCGCGTGATCGCCGGCTGGTTGGCCGATCAAGCCGGCATCGACCGCGCCAGCGCCCAGTGCGGCGCGGTGACGCTGATCCAGCGTTTCGGCAGCGCGCTGAACCTGAACATCCACTTCCACATGCTGTGGCTCGACGGCGTGTACGTGGAAGCCACCGAGCTGCCGCGGCGCGAACTGCGCCTGCACCGCGCCCGTGCGCCCACCACCGCGCAGTTGACCCAGCTGGCAGCTACCATCGCGCACCGGGTGTGTCGGCACCTGACGCGCAAAGGCTGGCTCGAAGGGGAGGGCGAATCGGCCTTCCTGGCAGACAGCGCTGCAGGCGACGACAGCATGGATGGGCTGCGGATGAGTTCGATCACCTACCGCATCGCCACCGGCCGCGACGCTGGCTGCAAGGTCGTCACGCTGCAAACGCTGCCCGGTGACGCCGGTTCGCTGGAGGGCGAAGCCGGCAAGGTCGGCGGCTTCTCACTGCATGCCGGCGTGGCGGCCGAAGCACACGAAAGCCACAAGCTGGAAAAGCTGTGCCGCTACATCACGCGCCCGGCGATCAGCGAGAAGCGGCTGTCGATAGCGCTCCAGGGCAGGGTGCGTTACCAGCTCAAGACCCCGTGGCGCAATGGCACCACGCATGTGGAATGGGATCCGGTGGATTTCATCGCCAAGCTGGCGGCGCTGGTCCCGCCACCTCGCGCGCATCTCACCCGCTTCCACGGCGTATTCGCCCCGAATGCAAACCTGCGTGCGCAGCTGACGCCCTCGGGGCGCGGCAAGCGGCCTGCGGGCGATGCGGCGCCAGTGGACGTCAGCGCCCACGACGCGCCGCGCAGCCCCGAGGAGAAGCGCCGTGCGATGAGCTGGGCGCAACGGCTCAAGCGGGTCTTTTCCATCGACGTCACCGCCTGCGTCCACTGCGGTGGCACCGTGCGGATCGTCGCCAGCATCGAGGAACCCACCGCCATCCGCGCCATCCTCGCCCACTTCGAGAAGCACGGCGCGCGGGAAGAAGCGCACTACAGGCCCGCAGCGCGCGCGCCGCCAGTGCAAGCCGCGTGACGATCTGCCGGCTGCACAGCCGACGGCGAAACCGGAATCCGAGCCGATGCGGCCACGATCCGCAGGGCGGCGCTCGGCCCGCTGTCGGGAATCAGCGAAGCATGGCTGCTGACAACGCCGCTGCGTGGCCCCGCGATGCCGAAATCCCACTCACAGACGTCCGATCCGTGCCCAAAACGGGGCTTGCGCGACCGCCGCCTACCCAGCAGACTGCCCGAAAAGGGCGTTTGAACTTCCTATACGCAACCCCTCGCGCATGTCGCACCGCCGCCTGAAAGAGACCATCGGCGTGCGCTACAACGATTTCGGCGTGGTCGAGCCCATCGTCGCCGACATCCGCGCCATGCTGGCCACGCACGACGGCATCGACACCACGCAGACGCTGATCGTGAACTTCAACGCGTTCGGGCCGAGCTCGCTGGACATCATGGTCTACACCTTCACCAAGACCACGGTGTGGGTCACCTTCCACGAGATCAAGCAGGATGTGCTGCTGCGCATCGGGCGCATCGTCGAGTCGCATGGCGCCGAGATCGCGTTTCCGACGCAGACCGTCTACCTCGCGCAGCCAGAAGAGCCGCCTGAGGCCATGCGACCTGCAGCCGCCCCGCCAGCAGCGCGCTGAATCCAGCGCGGTCCGGACGCGAGCGGGTCAACCAGATGCGAGCGCTGGGCGCTTGCGCAGCAGGCGCGCCACCAGCCCAGCGGCCACCAGCACCAGCACCGCGCCGGCCCAGGCCGTGGCCTGCAGCGCATCGGTGAAGCCCGCGCGTGCGGCCGCCAGCAAGGCCGCGCCCTGCCACGCCGGCAGGGTGTCGGCCAGGTGCACGGCGCCCCCGAGCGAGGCACCGGCCGCCTGCAGCGCATCGGCCGGCAGGCCGGGCAGCGCCGCGCTGGTCAGCGCCTGCCGGTAGACCACCAGGCCGACGCTGCCGAACAGCGCGATGCCCAGCGCGCCGCTGAATTCGGACACCGTCTCCGACAAGGCCGAGGCCGCGCCCGCGCGCTCGGACGGCGCGCTGGTGATGATGATCTCGTTGCCGATGGTGAACACCGGCGCCAGGCCCAGGCCCATGACGATCGTGGCCGGCACCAGCCACCACAGGCCCTGCCCCAGCCCCAGCCCCAGCACGGCGAAGCCGAACGCCGCTGCCGACAGGCCCACGACGAGGATGCGCGCCGCCGGCCAGCGCGCCGCGAGCTGCGGCGACAACAGCGAACCGATGACGAAGCACAGGGACCAGGGCAGCGTGGCCAGCCCGGCCTGCAGCGGCGACAGCCCCAGCACGAGCTGCAGGTACTGCGTCATGAAGATGTAGACGCCGAACATGGCCAGCGCGGCCAGCGCATACGCCGCCAGCGCCGCGCGGAACGGCGCGTGCGCGAACAGCCGCAGGTCCAGCAGCGGGTAGGCGATGTGGCCCTGGCGGCGCAGGAACAGCGCCCCGACCGCCAGCCCGGCCAGCAGCGCAGCCATCGAGGCGAGGCCCGCTCCATGCTCGGCCAACTGCTTGAGCCCGTAGATCGTCAGCAGCACCGCCGCCAGCGACAGCAGCACGCTGGCCAGGTCCAGGTGCCCCGCGTCCGGATCACGATACTCGGGCAGGAAGCGAGGGCCGAGCGCCAGCGTCAGCAGCATCACCGGCACGTTGAGCCAGAACACGGCGCCCCAGTGGAAGAACTCCAGCAACACGCCGCCGACCAGCGGACCGATCGCGCTGCCCAGCGAAAACGCGGCGATCCACACGCCGATGGCGAACTGGCGCTGGCGCGGGTCGTGGAACATGTTGCGGACCAGCGCCATGGTGGACGGCGCGATGGTGGCGCCGGCCAGGCCGAGCAAGGCGCGCGCCGCGATCAACAGCGCGGCGGTATCGGCCAGCGCCGCGAGCACCGAGGCGAATGCGAAGAACGCCGCGCCGATCAACAACAGCCGGCGCCGGCCGATGCGGTCGCCCAGCGTGCCCATGGTGATCAGGAAGCCGGCGACGAAGAAGCCGTAGATGTCCAGGATCCAGAGAAGCTGGGCGCTGGAGGGCTGCAGTTCACGGCTGAGCACCGGCAGCGCCAGGTTCAGCACCGTGAGGTCCATGGCGTAGACCAGGCACGGCAGGGCGACCACGGCCAGGCCGATCCATTCGCGGCGGGTGGCCTTCCGACGATCCGCTGCGGTGTCGTGGAGCGTGGCGGACATACTCAAAACTTCCGGGACAAGAATGCTTTAACGACGAAGGCAACGCGCGCATTTCGACATGCCGTCGATGGCAACACCCATCCGCATTCAGGCGCGCGTGACACGCATGCCTGTTGCCCGTCGCACATCAGGGGGCACGGTCGTAGCCGGCCAGCAGCTGAAGTACTGACCTCATTTTTTCCTTCATTCATTTCAAACCTCTTTTTAATGTTTTAGGTTATCGCCAGCTCGGCAACTTGATACTCTGGTGAAGCCCAACTTTGTTTTAGGGCGACTGCCCTGCTGCGTAACATCGTTGCTGCTCCATAACATCAAACATCGACCCACGGCGTAACGCGCTTGCTGCTTGGATGCCCGAGGCATAGACTGTACAAAAAAACAGTCATAACAAGCCATGAAAACCGCCACTGCGCCGTTACCACCGCTGCGTTCGGTCAAGGTTCTGGACCAGTTGCGTGAGCGCATACGCTACTTGCATTACAGCTTACCAACCGAACAGGCTTATGTCCACTGGGTTCGTGCCTTCATCCGTTTCCACGGTGTGCGTCACCCGGCAACCTTGGGCAGCAGCGAAGTCGAGGCATTTCTGTCCTGGCTGGCGAACGAGCGCAAGGTTTCGGTCTCCACGCATCGTCAGGCATTGGCGGCCTTGCTGTTCTTCTACGGCAAGGTGCTGTGCACGGATCTGCCCTGGCTTCAGGAGATCGGAAGACCTCGGCCGTCGCGGCGCTTGCCGGTGGTGCTGACCCCGGATGAAGTGGTTCGCATCCTCGGTTTTCTGGAAGGCGAGCATCGTTTGTTCGCCCAGCTTCTGTATGGAACGGGCATGCGGATCAGTGAGGGTTTGCAACTGCGGGTCAAGGATCTGGATTTCGATCACGGCACGATCATCGTGCGGGAGGGCAAGGGCTCCAAGGATCGGGCCTTGATGTTACCCGAGAGCTTGGCACCCAGCCTGCGCGAGCAGCTGTCGCGTGCACGGGCATGGTGGCTGAAGGACCAGGCCGAGGGCCGCAGCGGCGTTGCGCTTCCCGACGCCCTTGAGCGGAAGTATCCGCGCGCCGGGCATTCCTGGCGGCACTGTTGCAAATAGTCGGTGGTGATAAACTTATCATCCCCTTTTGCTGATGGAGCTGCACATGAACCCATTCAAAGGCCGGCATTTTCAGCGTGACATCATTCTGTGGGCCGTACGCTGGTACTGCAAATACGGCATCAGTTACCGTGAGCTGCAGGAGATGCTGGCTGAACGCGGAGTGAATGTCGATCACTCCACGATTTACCGCTGGGTTCAGCGTTATGCGCCTGAAATGGAAAAACGGCTGCGCTGGTACTGGCGTAACCCTTCCGATCTTTGCCCGTGGCACATGGATGAAACCTACGTGAAGGTCAATGGCCGCTGGGCGTATCTGTACCGGGCCGTCGACAGCCGGGGCCGCACTGTCGATTTTTATCTCTCCTCCCGTCGTAACAGCAAAGCTGCATACCGGTTTCTGGGTAAAATCCTCAACAACGTGAAGAAGTGGCAGATCCCGCGATTCATCAACACGGATAAAGCGCCCGCCTATGGTCGCGCGCTTGCTCTGCTCAAACGCGAAGGCCGGTGCCCGTCTGACGTTGAACACCGACAGATTAAGTACCGGAACAACGTGATTGAATGCGATCATGGCAAACTGAAACGGATAATCGGCGCCACGCTGGGATTTAAATCCATGAAGACGGCTTACGCCACCATCAAAGGTATTGAGGTGATGCGTGCACTACGCAAAGGCCAGGCCTCAGCATTTTATTATGGTGATCCCCTGGGCGAAATGCGCCTGGTAAGCAGAGTTTTTGAAATGTAAGGCCTTTGAATAAGACAAAAGGCTGCCTCATCGCTAACTTTGCAACAGTGCCCTATTTATCGCTACACGACAAAAGGCAACCATTCAGAGAAAATAAATGATGAATAACATTCTAGCCTGATGACTCCGGTTAGGTTGGGTTTCGTCGAATGCGATGTGCCGCCATATGCCCGTCAGGGCATGGAAGGCGACCGCGCCGGACTCCACCGGACACCGGCCGCAAATCGCCGGAAACTGCGGGACTGACCGGAGCAACAGGCCAACCCCCCTCCCTGCTAAGCCATAACCCAGCCCGCCGCCACGCAGCTGCCGCACGTCCTCCACGGGGGTGCGCAGTGGGCGCCGCGCGCCTGCGCGCGGGTACGGCGGCCCGCCTGCGGGTCGCGGCGCCGTACTGCGAGTTAGCGGCCGCCGCGCGGCCGGTTACGGGGGACACCGCACCGTCACGGCCAGCGCCCCACTGAGCTGCACAATCCACAAATAACACAAAGGTATAATTAAAGTTATGGAAATCCGCCCACCTTGCCGGGCGCCGGTGCTGTGTGGAAATCCGCCCACCTTGCCGGGCGCCGGTGCTGTGTGGAAATCCGCCCACCTTGCCGGGCGCCGGTGCCGTGTGGAAATCCGCCCACCTTGCCGGGCGCCGGTGCCGTGTGGAAATCCACCCACCTTGCCGGGCGCCGGTGCCGTGTGGGAATCCGCCCACCTTGCCGGGCGCCGGTGCCGTGTGGGAATCCGCCCACCTTGCCGGGCGCCGGTGCCGTGTGGGAATCCGCCCACCTTGCCGGGTGCCGGTGCCGTGTGGAAATCCGCCCACCTTGCCGGGCGCCGGTGCTGTGTGGAAATCCGCCCACCTTGCCGGGCGCCGGTGCCGTGTGGAAATCCGCCCACCTTGCCGGGCGCCGGTGCCGTGTGGAAATCCACCCACCTTGCCGGGCGCCGGTGCCGTGTGGGAATCCGCCCACCTTGCCGGGCGCCGGTGCCGTGTGGAAATCCACCCACCTTGCCGGGCGCCGGTGCCGTGTGGGAATCCGCCCACCTTGCCGGGCGCCGGTGCCGTGTGGGAATCCGCCCACCTTGCCGGGCGCCGGTGCCGTGTGGAAATCCGCCCACCTTGCCGGGCGCCGGTGCCGTGTGGAAATCCGCCCACCTTGCCGGGCGCCGGTGCCGTGTGGAAATCCGCCCACCTTGCCGGGCGCCGGTGCCGTGTGGAAATCCGCCCACCTTGCCGGGCGCCGGTGCCGTGTGGAAATCCACCCACCTTGCCGGGCGCCGGTGCCGTGTGGGAATCCGCCCACCTTGCCGGGCGCCGGTGCCGTGTGGGAATCCGCCCACCTTGCCGGGCGCCGGTGCTGTGTGGGAATCCGCCCACCTTGCCGGGCGCCGGTGCTGTGTGGGAATCCGCCCACCTTGCCGGGCGCCGCTGCTGTGTGGGAATCCGCCCACCTTGCCGGGCGCCGGTGCTGTGTGGGAATCCGCCCACCTTGCCGGGCGCCGGTGCTGTGTGGGAATCCGCCCACCTTGCCGGGCGCCGGTGCTGTGTGGGAATCCGCCCACCTTGCCGGGCGCCGGTGCTGTGTGGGAATCCGCCCACCTTGCCGGGCGCCGGTGCCGTGTGGGAATCCGCCCACCTTGCCGGGCGCCGGTGCCGTGTGGGAATCCGCCCACCTTGCCGGGCGCCGGTGCCGTGTGGGAATCCGCCCACCTTGCCGGGCGCCGGTGCTGTGTGGAAATCCGCCCACCTTGCCGGGCGCCGGTGCTGTGTGGGAATCCGCCCACCTTGCCGGGCGCCGGTGCCGTGTGGGAATCCGCCCACCTTGCCGGGCGCCGGTGCTGTGTGGAAATCCGCCCACCTTGCCGGGCGCCGGTGCCGTGTGGGAATCCGCCCACCTTGCCGGGCGTCGGTGCCGTGTGGGAATCCGCCCACCTTGCCGGGCGCCGGTGCTGTGTGGAAATTCGCCCATCTTCATGACAAAAATTTGTCAAATGACAGGCTCATGTGTGCTGATTTATGTCAGACGGGATTTTGCTTATCAATTATTGAGAACAGAAATTTTCCTGAATCATCAATACTATACTTAGCAAGTAAAGGTGTTTTCTCATTTATCTGCTTGAGAGCAGGATCAAGGAAAGATCGTTTCAACTCTGCCAAGTTCTTCTGTTGGGATTCCGGCAAAAGGAAACGGTCATTTAACCAAGCATGAGTAGTAACCCATAAGCCTGAAGATTTGAATTGAGCAAGACTTTCATAAAGGCGGATCGTCCGTGGATTTCGAAGACTGCCACAATCGCGGAGCGAGTAGGTGGTGAACTGGTTCGTCAGGCCGTAAATGTACCGCAGGAGTTTATGGTTAAATTCGATTTCCCAGATACCACGAGCTGATCGGCTGCCAGCCTCTGTTAGCCAGGGGCGCGCGACGCAGTCAAAACTCCCTTCTTTCGGGTAAAAGATTACCGCAGAACGGCTTAACTCAAACACGCCTTCTTTAACATCCTTGATAGCCTGGTTACGGCTTACCTGAAAAATTTGCTGATAGTCAGCCACCTTTACTTTGAAAGTAGAGTCACCGAGTACAGCCATCTCATCATCATCTTCGCTTACTGAAGCTGTGAAATACGTCTGCATAAGACATAACCAGAGAACGCGCTTTGCTTTTAGCGAGAGGTAGTAAGCAGCTTCGGTAAGCTCGTTAGACTGCTTAACTTTTATCTTTTTGTTCAGCAACTTATCCATGAGCCTTGCCTTTGTGGGTTAAAAATTACTCTCCACACTACCACAAAGTTCAAACAAGTAAATACATTTTTTACAGTTTCGTCTAAGGTGGGCCAATTCCCATAACAAGGTGGGCTAATTCCCATAGTAAGGTGGGGTGTTTCCCATAGATAGGTGGGCCAATTCCCATAACAAGGTGGGCGGATTCCCAGAGATAACACTTATTTATGATTTTAAATCAATGAGTTATATAGCTCTAAAAGACTTTAAAAAGATAAAAAATCTATAAAATACCTTTTAAAAATATGCCTGTGGATATGTGCATATCATCGCTTACCAGCGCCGCTTCGCGGCTCGGTCAACCCCTCAGAACCGCGAAAACAAGTTTCGCAGTTCTTCACGGTTCATGTTTTAATCCAAGCATGGCGCCAGCACCTTCGCGGCACCATCGAGGCCCGCGCTGCTGCCGCACCGGGCCTCACCCTCAAATAAAATAAAGTTTATAAAAATCGTACTTGTATTGACCCCTATTTATTCTGAGTATATCCTTTCTGTAACCAAAACTACGGAGGCGCCACAGATGGCTCAGAAAAACAGAATTTCAGAAACAGAATGGAAACAGCTGCTGCCGCAAATGGCTTCCTTTGCACACATCACAACAGATATTGGCTATTCCGTGCTTGTCAAAGGTGAGAAATCATCAGACGTAGCCACGCGAGTAGGCCGTTCCAAGCAAAACATTTCCAGCACCGTTAAGCGAATCTGGGATTTGTACCAGAACACCACTCTTAAAGCCGAGAACGGCGAACCATTAAAATTAGTTCAGGTCTGGATACCAGCAAGCCTTGCTGAAACTGTTTTAAAAGAAGCCGCGAAGTACAGCATTAATAACATCACGACCTCCGAAATGGAAAAAAAATAAAGTCCGAAAGGACTTTATTTTAAGACTACTAACGCGGCTTTATTACAGTGCTCGCCACCACAGTAAACCACTATCCCCGGTTTACCCCAGAGATTGATATGACACACCGGGCAGCTGTACTTTTCCCGGTTTGTTTTGTTCACCGGCGCTTCAGGCGGCGGGGTTACAAATCGCATGGCCTCTATGATCTCGTCGTCGAGTTCAACCGGGTCGCGCCCTTCCTCCACCTCCTGTTCGTGTTCGCTATCATCTTCCTCGTCGTCAATATAGCCTTTTCCTGTAGGGCTTAGCACAGCGCCAGGCTTAGGCTGGTAAGGCGGAAACCTGTCCATCCAGGAAAGCCGGAAATGGCCTGTCAGCAGTTCATCACAGGCCATATCGAAAGGGCCACCGGCAATAATATAATGGGTCATGCTCTGGCCCACTTTCCTGCCTCCCGGTTCGCCGGTATCAGAAGGCATTAGTCCTACCCGTTCCATCCGGGCCGCCCACTGTTTGTTGTGATAGCCACGGCGGCCAGGCTCGCCAAAATGGAATTGCCACTGATGAACCATCTCATGCACCAGTGTTGAAAGCGTGGCCTTTATGGTTCTGATCGAGAAATACACCGGATTCATAGCGATCTCGTCTACCGTGTACCCACTCTCACGGCCGACGAAACGCTTAAAGGAACAATAGCCATACGTTCGCTTCTCACGCTGCAACGTTATCAGGCATGGCGGCAGCTCGTTGCTGAATAGCTTCTCATTGAAAAAATCGTAGGCTCTCTGAAGTTCATCGTAGGTTTCGGGTGTAGGCAAATTCACTGCTAACCTCACATATATGTATTGTGCAATACACATAATTTAGATGATCTTTTATACAGAGGAAACGGCTTTTACCGAAAACCGCGAAACCGTGCCGAAACTTGTTACGGCCGGTTGAGGGGTTAACCGGCCCGGGTACGGCGCCGGTAATTATTTGATGGTGGCTATTGGTATTGAGCGCCAGTCTGTCGTGTAATCAGGTGACAACATCTGACGACGCATGGCAAAGGAGTTATCGATGCCCTGGCCTGCAAAAAAAAGCTGGTTCTTTCCACGCCGGTTTATACCATCAAGAACAGCCATTAAAGCCTCGCTGCCAGCTGAAGGCGTAGCAGAGTCGAATAAATCAAGCTGGGCCTCCTTCCCGCTAAAATCTGCCAGCATGACCCCTGCTTTTGCATACGCAATATCTTCCCGCCAGATCCGCGCCAGCGCGGCTTGTGCTGCCTGAATTATCGTGCGGCTGTCCTGGGTTGCCACCGTCAGTTTTTCGGTTGCCTGATTGGCATACTGTGTATCACGCACTGAATAAGGACTGGTACGGATAAAGACGCTTATGACGCGGCAGTATTGCCTCTCATTACGCAGTTTTTCAGCTGCGCGCGCTGCAAATCCGGTGACAGCCTGCTGCATGTCCGTCAGGGTTTCTACGCGTTGGCCGAATGAGCGCGACACAACAATCTGCTGCTTCGCAGGAGGGTTTTCTTCCAGGCTGAAGCAAGCCTCGCCGCGCAACTCCCGTACCGTTCTTTCAAGCACAACGCCGAATGTTTTACGGATTAGGCGCGTATCTGCCCTGGCTAAATCCAGCACCGTTTTGATCCCCATTGTGGCGAGTGCTTTCTCTGTACGATGGCCGACGCCCCAGACTTCCGCAACCGGCAGGATGCTCATTAATTTCTTCAGTCTGGCGCCATCGTCCAGAGCAACCACCCCGCCAGTAGCGGGCCATGTTTTTGCAGCGTGGTTACACAGCTTCGCCAGCGTCTTAGTACGGGCAATACCGACCCCGCATACCAGCGTTGTGTGTCGCCTGACTTCCTCGCGCAGTTGGCGCCCGAAAGCGTCAAGGCTCATGGCGGCCGTTATCCCTTTGCAGTCAACAAAAAGCTCGTCGATTGAATACTGTTCGACGTGGCTTGCAAGGGACTCAACTACGGCCGCGAACCGGGCCGACATGGAGGCATAAAGAGTGTAATTAGAGCTAAAAATAGCGATGTTATGACGCTCGATTATGGGTCTGACTTTGAAGTACGGATCGCCCATTTTCAGGCCCGCTTTCTTCGCCAGGTAATTACGGGCCACAATGTTGCCGTCATTGTTGGATAAAACGGCCACTGCTCGGTTTGCCAGATCTGGCCTAAATGCCTGCTCACAGCTGGCGTACATGCCATTGACATCAATCAGCGCAAACATACCGGATGCTCGATAAGGGAATGCGTAACCACTCCCCAGATTTCAACGCTCTCATTATCCGGGTCAATGTAGTACACAGGAAAATCTTTGTTCATCGGCATTAGGCAGGGTCTGGGCCTCAGCAGTAGTCGCTTCACGGTAAATTCATTATGGATGCAGGCGACTACGATTGAGCCGTGGCTGGCCGTCAGCGAGCGATCCACAACCAGTACGTCACCATCATGGATGCGGCCATCTTCCATTGACGAGCCAGAAACCCGCAGGAAGTAAGTTGCTGAAGGGTGACGAACACAATACTCATGCAGGTTTAACTCCTGCTTTTCATAGCCCTGGGCCGGGCTGGGGAACCCCGCAGAAATTCTTTGCAGATAAAAAGGGATGCTGTGTACCCGGCTGGCGCCGGAGCTTTCAAAAATATCGACCTTCATAGCGATCTTCCAAATAACTGTTTATTTATACAGTATCGCTGTTATGGTCAGGTTGGCAAGTTTTACAGGTTCTCTACTATATGTAGTGCTGCTTCAGCTGCCAACGAACGCTATATATAGTGTTTGTTGGCTTTCTGCTTTCTCAGTGTCCCCTGTAACCGGCCGCGTGGCGGCGGGCTAGCAGGAAGGGGGGTGGCCTGTCGCTCCGATCAGTCCCGCAGTTTCCGGCGATTTGCCCCCGGTGTCCGGTGGAGTCCGGCGAGGTCGCCTTCCATGCCCTGACTGGCATAAAATAGGTAAATAAATTCCGTACTTGTATTGACCTTTAAGGCATAATCACCGATAATTAAATCATCGGGAGGCAATACCGCCGCCCGAAAAATTGCCGGTATCGGCTTAAAGAGGAAGTATCATGGAAACTATCGAAATCACCGCCCGCTACATTTCTGAAAACGCCCGCATGAACTTCATGCCTGCGGCATTTCGTGGCGCTTTCTTCAGCGCAGATCACTTCATTCAGTCCTTTCTGAATCGTTACGCTAAAGACTACCAGGGAGGGTATTGGGAATACCTTCAGGCCAGCAATGGCGCGTTTTTTATGGAAGCGCCCCAACCTCTTTGGCTCTCGTTACCTAACTATTTTGAAGGTGAATGCAGCGCGCGCGAAGTAGGGATTATTGTTTGTCTGTATGCCTACAGTTACTTTTGCGGGCTGGCATATGAAGAAGGCAAAGCCGAACTGAACGAAACGATGGCTAACCGGTATCACCTGTTGCGGGAGTACGTTAATACGCTGGAGAACGAAAGCCAGAATCGTATTTATCGTGCCATTGATTAACTGATAACCAGGCGGGCAAAGCCCGCCTTATCGTGACTGTCACGCTCAGGGGAAACTATGTTAGCGACACTTCAACACCCTACCGTCTGGCAATTGCCAGATCGGTTAATGCTTTTGGAACTGTTAATGTTCGATTACCGAAATTCCGATCAGGAGCGCTACGGCCAGCAAATCTATCACCACTATCGTAAACAGGGTAATCATCGCTGGGATACTTCTGTTCATCAGGATAGCGGCGGCCAATACGCGATTATTTTCCGGCACTCCTTCAGCAAAAAACAGGCTGATGGCGTTAAGCGAACGATGATCCGCGATGAAACCGTTATACGGGCAGGTACGGCGCAGGAGCTGACAGAAGCGACATTTCCCGACTTCCAGGATAGCGATATTCTGAAGGCGTCGGATTTCTTTAAGTCGCTTATCCAGCGCAAAGCGGCAGACGTAACACAAACCGATATTTGAGGATCAGCGATGCTGAACAAAACCGAAAACAACACCAACATTAGTAGTATCAACCCCTGTTCTACAGAGAGCCTAATAGCCGTGACGGGAAATGATGGAGAGACGCATATCATTCAGCGTGAGTTAATATCCCACTCTGTTGAAGGGCATGAAGCCACAATCATTCACCTTGTAACCAGGAAGTCGATAAGGGTTTCTTTGTCATCTGAAATTCTGGCAAAAAAACTAGGCATTACCGTGTCTGAATAACGGGTTTTGTTGCTTGTTATAAGGTTTTATCTGTGTGTGGCAGAGTTCTAAAAAGGGAAACGTGAGAGATTCTGAATACGATTAGTATAACGGAAATCGTGTTGAGTGTGCTTCTTGCGGGCGCTTTGGGGCCGGTTTTATTACGTCGAAAAAAAGGTCTGCTGTTACTGTTGTTGATTCTGGTCTGCACGATACTTTTGCTTCATGGTGTCACTACGATTTACTGATGTGGTCGAAAATCTTTAAAAGCGAACCCCCGGACGTCACCCCTCCGGGGCCGTTCTGCTGTGCTGCGCATCGAGCCGCTACGCGTCTCGCCCCGCTCACGCGGGCAGCTGCCACTGACGCCTCCGGCCTGCGGCCTCCGCGCTCCGCTTGGCAACCCCTTCCCCTGCTGCCGCTCATTTCCCTTTCAGCCTCCTATCATGATTCGTCTCCTGCATTATCCGTGGATTGTGCAGCTCAGTGGGGCGCTGGCCGTGACGGTGCGGTGTCCCCCGTAACCGGCCGCGCGGCGGCCGCTAACTCGCAGTACGGCGCCGCGACCCGCAGGCGGCCGCCGTACCCGCGCGCAGGCGCGCGGCGCCCACTGCGCACCCCCGTGGGGGACGTGCGGCAGCTGCGTGGCGGCGGGCTGGGTTATGGCTTAGCAGGGAGGGGGGTTGGCCTGTTGCTCCGGTCAGTCCCGCAGTTTCCGGCGATTTGCGGCCGGTGTCCGGTGGAGTCCGGCGCGGTCGCCTTCCATGCCCTGACGGGCATAAAAACAGGTAAATAAATTCCGTACTTGTATTGACTTTTAAGGCGTAATCACCGATAATTAAATCATCGGGAGGCAATACCGCCACCCGAAAAATTGCCGGTATCGGCGCTTACAGGAGTCGTCATGCACTTTACTAACTTCCTTCAGCGTTACTTCGATATAGAGATTGAACATACCTTTGACCCTACCATTCAGGGCAGCAACGAAACGGGTAAAGACGTCACTAAAATCTGGATCTATGAGAAGGGCGAGGATAGCGAACCGCTGCTTACTCTGACAGAAGCATGGTGGTATACCGAGACAAAAACGGCTGGTAACTGGCTTATCGGCAACGTGTATTCAACGCTTGAGCATGGGCGTGAAATTCATGAAAGCGAATTTCGTAAACTGGTAACAGCTGGCAAGGTGATATCAGCATGAGTAAGGGGAAAAGTTTCACGTTACCCCGGCTCAGGTCAATCTCCTGGACGCGCAAAACCTCTAATTAAATCATCGGGTGGCAATACCGCCGCCCGAACAATCGCCGGTATCGGCAACCATTAAGGAGTTCACATGTATCACTATCTCGTTTTTGTCCCTCTCGCATTAATTATTAGCGCCGCTGCGCTTGCCCTGCCCTGGTTTATCGTTCGTGCGGGATACAGGGATCTGGTGCAGATCACCTGCGCCTGCGTCTCTATTCTGGGCCTGTGTGCGGCGACAGGGGTTTTCAGCTACTTCGATAATAAGCCGCTTGCGTTTCTGTACGGTTGCGGCGCGCTGGCGTGCTTTTTGTACGCGGTAGACTGCGCGATACCGTTGTATATGACGCGTAAAAAGCCACGTAAGCAGCTGTAAGAAAAAAGGCGGGTAATCCCCGCCTTTTTTTATTGAGGCTGTCAGGAAGCGATTCAGGCACTCGATTGTGCATCTCAGCGGGGCGCTGGCCGTGACGGTGCGGTGTCCCCCGTAACCGGCCGCGCGGCGGCCGCTAACTCGCAGTACGGCGCCGCGACCCGCAGGCGGGCCGCCGTACCCGCGCGCAGGCGCGCGGCGCCCACTGCGCACCCCCGTGGGGGACGTGCGGCAGCTGCGTGGCGGCGGGCTGGGTTATGGCTTAGCAGGGAGGGGGGTTGGCCTGTTGCTCCGGTCAGTCCCGCAGTTTCCGGCGATTTTCGGCCGGTGTCCGGTGGAGTCCGGCGCGGTCGCCTTCCATGCCCTGACGGGCATAAAAACAGGTAAATAAATTCCGTACTTGTATTGACTTTTAAGGCGTAATCACCGATAATTAAATCATCGGGAGGCAATACCGCCACCCGAAAAATTGCCGGTATCGGCGCTTTAAGGAGTACACCATGACTGATATTACGACCCCTTCTGTTTATGTTGGCACTTACCATAAATACAACTGCGGAAGCATTGCGGGAGCCTGGCTCGATCTGACCGATTTTGATAGCTCAGAGGAGTTTTACGAGCGCTGCCGCGAGTTACACGCAAATGAGGCTGATCCAGAATTTATGTTCCAGGATTGGGAGGGTATTCCGTCTGATATGGCGTCAGAGTGCCATATCAACTGGGATTTTATTAACGGCTTTAAACAAGCCCGCGAGGAAGGAAACGAAGCGGCGTTTGTGGCCTTTGTTGATCTGTTTAATAGCACTGATTTCGACCTGTTTAGAGATGCCTATATGGGCGAAGCTAAGGACGAAGAAACTTTTGCAGAGGAATACCTGAATGATAGCGGTCTACTGAATGAAATTCCTGAATCCGTAGCCCGATATTTTGACATCGTAGCCTATGCGCGGGATCTGTTTATTGGGGATTTCAGTTTACATGACGGACACGTATTTAACATGACTTGCTGAAACCTAGTCCCCCGCCACGCGGGGGATATTAAACACCGCTCTAATTAATCGCCGGTATCGGCAAACAGCCATCTGGGCGGCTGCGCCGCCCCTTTGCTGCTGCTTGCCGGTGATCTCTACAGCTCATGTTCTGCCATTGCGCTAAATCCTGATGCCACACCGGGCGTTACCCCTTCGGGGTCGCTCTGCTGTGCTGTGCATCGAGCCGGTTCCCGTCTCGCCCCGCTTACGCGGGCAGCGGCCGCTAACGCCTCCGGCCTTCGGCCTCCGCGCTCCGCTTGGCAGGCCACACCCTGCGCCGGACTCGCCCGGCCGCAAGCGGCCGCCCCGCCCCTTCGGGGTGCCAACGCCCTTCAGGCGTCGGCATCCTTTGCCAGTGCGCTATTGTGTTATCCGTGGATTGTGCAGCTCAGTGGGGCGCTGGCCGTGACGGTGCGGTGTCCCCCGTAACCGGCCGCGCGGCGGCCGCTAACTCGCAGTACGGCGCCGCGACCCGCAGGCGGGCCGCCGTACCCGCGCGCAGGCGCGCGGCGCCCACTGCGCACCCCCGTGGGGGACGTGCGGCAGCTACGTGACGGCGGGCTGGGTTATGGCTTAGCAGGGAGGGGGATTGGCCTGTTGCTCCGGTCAGTCCCGCAGTTTCCGGCGATTTGCGGCCGGTGTCCGGTGGAGTCCGGCGCGGTCGCCTTCCATGCCCTGACGGGCATAAAAACAGGTAAATAAATTCCGTACTTGTATTGACTTTTAAGGCATAATCACCGATAATTAAATCATCGGGAGGCAATACCGCCACCCGAAAAATTGCCGGTATCGGATCACTAAGGAGTAAGCATGACCACTGTTACCACCCCTTCCCAGCTGAAAAAAGAAGTCGAATCTCAGAAAGAATTATTGCTGCGCGCCTGCCTCGAAGCGTTCAACCAGCTGCCTAATCAGCGCCTGCAAGGCGCTTTCACATCGACGTATGCACTGGCGGCAAAATTAGACCAGCTGCTGCAACAAACTAAATAGCACTGACGACCCGGCCAAGCCGGGTCTTTAACAGAAAGATCGAGGACAAACGACATGACCACACAAACCCTTGAGCAGACTCTTGAAGATTTTCGTCGCCAGTGTGAGAGTTTTGCGCGCAAACAGCAGCCCCGCTGCGGCCTAATTTATGAACTGTATCAGCGCCGCCTGAGCGCGGATATTGACGGCTATCTTGCTGGCGTTCCGGCCGAGTATCGGGAAGAACTGATCGCGGTAGCGCGGCGTGAATTTGACTATCTGACCCAAGACGAGATCGCGGAAGAAATCCGGCAGGATCGGGAAAACGATTATTGCAGCCACGGTATTGAGCGTAATTGTTGCCCGCTGGGCTGCGGAGATCTAGACGATTACTGAGCCGCCGAAAGAAAAAAACCCGGATTGACCGGGCTTTTTTCTTTCCGCTGCGCGGCCGTTTCAGTTATTACTCCGCGCTGCTTTTGGCTATTTCTGTATAGCACAATACACTACACATTAAGCTCGTTTGCTTCGACGGCTAGCCAGCAGTTAAAGGTTTCGCTCTGCCGTTCGCCGCCGCAACCTCCCTCCGCTTTCAGCTTTCCGCAAGCCTGGCATTTCCCCAGCTGCGCCTTTTGCTCCTGCCACTGTTGCCAGTTTCGGATCAGCAGCAGTTGGAAAAACTCATTCGTTGAATAGGCTGTTCGTCCTGGACGGCGAACCCGGCAAAGCTCCTGTAACATTGCTTCTTCCTGTTTTATTAGCGTGACTGTCACGCTAGCGCCTTCCTCTTTGAGTCGCGCGCGGCGCCGGGCCTGGCGAATACGGGCTTGTTCACGCTGTCGGTCATTCATATTTTTCCTCCACGTGACTGTCACGTTGAATTAAACTGGGCATTACCCCTGCGGGGCCGTTCTGCCGTGCTGCGCATCGAGCCGCTACGCGTCTCGCCCCTTCGGGCGGCGGCCACTAATGCCTCCGGCCTGCGGCCTCCGCGCTTCGCTTGAAAAAAAACCGGGACATGCCCGGTTTACATTATCTCAGTAGAATTATGGCTATCGCGGCACCCACGGCGGCGCCCACAATAGTGCAGCCAGCTGTAATAAAAAGGATCTGACGGGTTAACGTCTCAGCTCTGGACGCCTGCGCGCGGCGGAACTTCGTCAGAAATTCCTCACGCGCCTTAGCATCATCACTAATTGCCAGGCTAATTGAACGCTGGTTTTCTACTAAAGTCCGTTTAAGAGAGTCTGCCGTCTCTCCTAAACTTTCGGTGTCTTTTGCCAGCTTTTCCGAAAGCGCAGAAAGTATCTCAGTCATTTCTTTCTGACTTGCGGTGATTTCCTTCGCGTCACCTAAAAACCAATCCATCAGAACTTCAAATTTATCTGGCTGCTTTTCCATTTTATTCTCCCATTAAAGCCGCATATGCTTTATCGAGATTAGCTTTAACAGGAATTGCCTGTTTCATGTAGGTATAACGGCGGGCCAGTTTTTTGCGCTCGTCAGCATCCGTTGTTTGTTTAGCGCGGGCTTTAAATTCTTCTGGATCTTCAGCGGTCAATGCTTCGAATGAGATACGGTGATACGCGAGATATTCGAAAACTTCACTGTTATAAATAACAGATTTCTTGCTGATTTTGCCAATTTTCGTTCGTTTGACAAATTCAAATACCGGCGCCAGTACATCCTCTACTTCACTATCTGGACTAATGCGGTTTGGAACAAAGATGATTTTATCGCTGCTTACACCTGCCTTACTTAACGTATGTGCTGTTTTCATGCTTTCATCAATGGCCTTATTATCAGGCGTAACCGGGATTACATACTTATCAAATTCATTCGCGCCACTGTCAAAGCGGGACATTGCCATCAGGAACGCTTCTACGTTTGACGCACCAATATCAATAATCCCGGCATCTTCAAAAACAATATCTTCAATCAACCGTGAAAAGTCATCACCTTTAAAAATGGAAACATTCTCAATCCCCAGATCGGAAGCAGACTGGTTGATAGTTTCAACCGCATAGAATTTTGCTCCAGTCAGACGCGGGGCTAACAGGTAGGATGAAATTAAGGTTTTACCAACGCTGCCACTGTAATTAATTACCGCTACTTTCATAAATCACCTCAGAATTTTTTGTTGAACATCTTAGGGTCGAAATCTTCACTGATTTTATTGAAGAACTCTTTATCAATAATGCCGGGACTTTCTTTTTTTTCACTTCCTTGCGGTTCAGGCTCAGGCGGCGTTTGTGTATTGTGCAATACACTTTCCTCTGCACCTTTCTCGCTACCTCCATTTTGTGTATTGTGCAATACACTATCTTCATTGTTCGGCATCCTTCCATGTGTATTGTGCATTCCATTTTTCCGGATTTGCCGCGCTCTATATAGGGACGTATCAAAGCTACGAACGTTCACACCTTCCAGGCCGAAGCGTTCAGAAACTGCTTTATAAATTTCCGCCCTGGAAACTCCCAGTGACATCATTTCTTCTATTTCCGGCAACATCAACTGAAGTGCCGCCCTGATACTTTTGGGCTTCATAGTACCCTCATTTAGAATGATGTAATTTTGATGTATTTCTGATGTATTTATGATGTATTTTTGATGTACTTTTGTTGTACTGGCTACCTCATGACCAGATAATGATGTAATTCTGTTGTACTGTCAACCTTCAAGTGATGTACTTTTGATGTAATTTTGATGTACTTTTGTTGTAATAGTGTTGTACTGGTATTCATGCAAGCATGAATACGGAATATTGAACGCTTTTTAGTCAGTTAGTCCTTAACCTACGTAGATCGCTCCTACCAAAAAAGATGATTTTTTATCCCTTAACCTGCTATACACCTAACGCAGCGCGATAAATCACGCTATCACACTGATTTAAAAAATAAAAAAATAAATAGCGTCAATATTCGGTAATAATTAGGTATTAAAAACACCTAATAACTCATTGTTTTATAATGAGTTTGCTTTATTACTTTGGTAATACTAAGATTTCAGCTTGTTAGATCCCAATCTTTTGTTTAAGAAATGCACAATGTGAGGACTGAATGCCAATAATAACCGCAAAAGTATCAGATGAACTTTTGGCCTATATAGACCTGGTTTCAGGAGGTAATCGGTCAGATTATCTGCGGCGCTGCCTTGAAGCTGGCCCAGGTGATCGGGAGTCCGGGTTGAAAATAGTTGCCGACCGGCTGAGCGACGTAAATCGCAAACTGGATTATCTTTTTGACCGTGCTTCAGATGCGGATTTTGGCCCACTGCGCGATGAGCTGAAGGCAATAACCGAAACGCTATCTGGCGTAAAATTCCCACCGGCAGGACAGATGATGTTGCATGAATCACTCGCTATTGAAACGCTAATCCTCCTGCGCTCGATAGCAGAACCGGGCAAAACCAAAGCGGCAAAAGCAGAGGTTGAACGTAACGGCTACAAAGTCTGGGAACCAAAAAAGGAGCGCTGAAATGGACGATAGAGAAAGAGGCTTAGCATTTTTATTTGCAATTACTTTGCCTCCAGTGATGGTATGGTTTCTAGTTGCAAAATTTACCTACGGTATTGATCCATCCACGGCTAAATACCTGATTCCGTATCTGGTTAAGAATACTTTTTCGCTATGGCCTTTATGGTCAGCTTTAATTGCAGGCTGGTTTATTGGTGTTGGCGGTCTGATCGCTTTTATCATTTATGATAAATCACGCGTGTTTAAAGGCGAAAGATTCAAAAAGATTTATCGTGGTACAGAGCTTGTTCGCGCCAGAACACTCGCTGATAAAACACGCGAAAGAGGTGTCAACCAGTTAACCGTGGCTAATATCCCCATACCTACATACGCTGAGAACTTGCATTTTTCGATTGCCGGTACAACCGGTACTGGTAAAACCACAATTTTCAATGAACTGTTATTTAAGAGCATCATTAGAGGCGGCAAAAATATTGCTTTAGATCCAAATGGGGGGTTCTTAAAGAATTTCTATCGTCCCGGCGATGTTATTTTAAACGCCTATGATAAACGCACTGAAGGCTGGGTGTTTTTCAATGAAATTCGCCGTTCATATGATTACGAGCGCTTAGTGAACTCTATTGTTCAGGAAAGCCCTGATATGGCTACTGAAGAATGGTTCGGCTATGGCCGTCTTATTTTTAGTGAAGTTTCGAAAAAACTTCACAGCCTATACAGCACAGTAACTATGGAAGAAGTTATTCACTGGGCCTGTAACGTTGACCAGAAAAAATTAAAAGAATTTTTAATGGGGACGCCTGCCGAAGCTATTTTTTCCGGGTCTGAAAAAGCAGTTGGAAGCGCGCGATTTGTTCTCAGTAAGAATCTTGCCCCACATTTGAAAATGCCGGAAGGTAATTTTTCCCTGCGTGACTGGCTTGATGATGGAAAGCCGGGAACCCTGTTTATCACCTGGCAGGAAGAAATGAAAAGGTCACTTAATCCGCTAATTTCCTGCTGGCTGGATTCGATTTTTTCTATCGTGCTGGGTATGGGTGAAAAAGAAAGCCGCATTAATGTATTTATTGACGAGCTGGAATCACTCCAGTTTCTGCCAAACCTCAACGATGCACTGACCAAAGGGCGTAAAAGCGGTCTGTGTGTTTATGCTGGCTATCAAACCTATTCTCAGCTGGTTAAGGTTTATGGTCGGGATATGGCTCAGACCATTCTGGCTAACATGCGTTCTAACATCGTGCTGGGCGGCAGCCGTCTCGGTGATGAAACGTTGGATCAAATGTCGCGCTCACTCGGTGAGATAGAAGGCGAAGTTGAGCGTAAAGAATCCGATCCTCAGAAGCCCTGGATTGTCCGTAAACGCCGCGACGTTAAAGTTGTTCGTGCCGTAACGCCTACCGAAATATCAATGTTGCCAAACCTCACCGGCTATCTGGCGTTGCCTGGTGATATGCCCGTCGCTAAGTTCAAGGCTAAACACGTTAAATACCATCGCAAAAACCCTGTTCCTGGCATTGAACTGAGGGAGATCTGATGCTTGATATAACCACGATTACCCGCCAGAACGTCACTAGCGTTGTGGGCTACTACTCTGATGCAAAGGATGATTACTACAGTAAGGATTCATCATTCACGTCCTGGCAGGGAACCGGAGCTGAAGCCCTCGGCTTGTCCGGGGACGTTGAATCAGCCCGGTTTAAAGAGCTGCTTGTCGGTGAGATAGATACCTTCACGCATATGCAGCGACACGTGGGTGATGCCAAAAAAGAGCGTCTGGGCTACGACCTGACGTTTTCAGCGCCTAAAGGGGTATCCATGCAGGCGCTGATACACGGCGATAAAACCATTATCGAGGCTCATGAAAAAGCTGTTGCCGCTGCTGTGCGTGAAGCTGAAAAACTCGCGCAGGCCCGGACGACTCGCCAGGGGAAATCAGTAACCCAGAATACCAATAACCTTGTCGTCGCTACTTTCCGCCACGAAACGTCCAGGGCGCTAGATCCTGATTTGCACACACACGCTTTTGTCATGAACATGACCCAGCGCGAGGACGGCCAGTGGCGCGCGCTCAAAAATGATGAGCTGATGCGTAACAAAATGCACCTGGGCGATGTTTACAAACAGGAGCTGGCGTTGGAGTTGACCAAAGCCGGTTATGAGCTGCGTTACAACAGCAAAAATAACACGTTCGATATGGCCCATTTTTCAGATGAACAGATTCGCGCTTTTTCCCGCCGGTCGGAGCAAATTGAAAAGGGACTCGCTGCAATGGGTCTGACGCGGGAAACCGCCGATGCTCAGACGAAAAGCCGCGTCTCGATGGCTACGCGTGAAAAGAAAACAGAGCATTCCCGTGAAGAAATTCACCAGGAATGGGCCAGCCGCGCCAAAACGCTCGGCATTGATTTTGATAACCGTGAATGGCAGGGACACGGTAAACCTCTGGAGGCTGATATAGCGCGCAACATGGCCCCGGATTTTACCAGCCCGGAGGTTAAAGCTGACCGGGCTATCCAGTTTGCAGTTAAGTCGCTGTCAGAGCGCGATGCCAGCTTTGAACGCCAGAAGCTGATTCAAATCGCTAATAAGCAGGTGCTGGGCCATGCCACAATAGCCGATGTTGAAAAAGCGTACCTGAAGGCGGTACAGAAGGGCGCCATCATCGAGGGCGAAGCCCGGTATCAATCAACTCTGAAGGTCGGTGCTTCAGTTATGGCCGAAACTCTGACGCGCAAAGAGTGGATCGACTCGCTGACGAATAGCGGGATGCGTGCGGATAAAGCCCGTTTTGCGGTAGATGATGGTATTAAAAACGGCAGGCTTAAAAAGACCAGCCACCGCGTCACTACCGTGGAGGGTATTCGCCTTGAGCGTTCCATTCTGACTATCGAATCACGCGGCCGGGGGCAGATGCCGCGACAGCTGACCGCAGAGATTGCAGGCCAGCTGCTTTCCGGGAAAACCCTCAAGAAGGAGCAGATGCGCGCGGTTACAGAAATTGTGACGAGCAAAGATCGGTTTGTGGCCGCACATGGTTACGCCGGTACCGGTAAAAGCTATATGACGATGGCCGCTAAAGAGCTGCTGGAGTCACAAGGGCTGAAGGTCACGGCGCTGGCCCCCTATGGGACACAGAAAAAAGCGCTTGAAGATGATGGATTACCGGCCCGCACCGTTGCCGCTTTCCTCAAAGCGAAGGATAAAAAGCTGGATGAAAAATCAGTCGTATTCATTGATGAAGCCGGGGTTATACCCGCCCGACAGATGAAACAGCTGATGGAGGTAATCGAGAAGCATAACGCTCGCGCGGTATTCCTGGGGGATACGTCACAGACGAAAGCGGTAGAAGCCGGTAAGCCTTTTGAGCAGCTGATTAAAGCAGGTATGCAGACCAGCTACATGAAAGACATTCAGCGACAGAAGAATGAAGTTTTGCTTGAGGCGGTTAAGTATGCCGCTGAAGGTAATGCCGCGCGCGCCCTGAAAAATATCACCGGCGTGAACGAACTGAAGGAAGAAGCGCCCCGACTCGCTCAACTTGCCGATCGCTACCTGTCTCTGTCCTCAGAACAACAGGATGCCACCCTGATAATCTCTGGTACGAACGCCTCACGCAAAACCCTCAATGACTACATCCGGGGCAATCTGGGGCTTGCCGGAACCGGCGAAACGTTCACGCTACTTGACCGCGTGGATTCGACACAGGCGGAACGCCGCGACAGCCGTTATTTCAGTAAAGGGCAAATCATTATCCCCGAACAGGATTACAAAAATGGTATGAAGCGGGGCGAGTCTTACCAGGTTCTTGATACCGGGCCGGGCAACAAATTGACGGTTGAAAGCATCAGCGGTGAGCAGATCGCTTTCAGCCCGCGTACACACACCAAGCTGTCTGTATACCAGGCAGTCAGCGCCGAACTGGCGCCGGGCGATAAGGTTATGGTAACGCGTAACGATAAAACGCTGGACGTTGCCAACGGCGACCGCTTCACGGTGAAAACCGTGGAGGGTGAAAAACTGACGCTTGAGGACAAAAAAGGGCGCACGGTTGAGCTGGATAAAAAACAGGCTTCTTATCTTTCCTATGCTTATGCAACCACCGTCCACAAATCCCAGGGGCTTACCTGTGATCGCGTGTTGTTCAACATAGATACCAAATCGCTTACCACTTCTAAGGACGTTTTTTATGTTGGTATTTCGCGTGCGCGTCATGAGGTGGAAATTTTTACCGACGATAAAAAATCTTTGGCATCGAGCGTGAGCCGCGACAGCCCGAAAACCACGGCCGCAGAAATTGACCGTTTCTTTGGGCTTGAGGCCAGGTTTAAGGATATTGGCCGCGATACCAGTTTAGAAACCCGATCAGCTGAAAAAGGTCTGCCAGAAGCCACGGGGGAAAGCATGGCGTTTAACCAGAAACCCGATGAACATAACATGACAACCGGCACTGATTATCAGCCGGTGAGCAACGCAGAGGACGCCTTTCATCTTAAGCAGAACCCTATGGATGATTCCGTTGGCCTGCGGCGTCATGAAGCACAGCAAAATGATGCAGAGCTGGCCCATGATTATGCTGCTGCCGACGATCAGCAGTGGAGCGCGCAGGAGTATGCCGATTACGAGCATTATGCCGAAGCATCCGACTACGACTTTGACAGCAGCATTTACGACGATTACGCCATGCCGCAGACGTCTCAGGCGGAACAGAGCCATACCGGAAAAGAACACACCCATGAGCATGAGCATGAAGAAGGGGGCCATGAAATCTGATGGAGCAGATCGACAAGCGCAAGCAGGATAAACTGAAGTTCGACCGGGTAATTAATCTGGCGCACAGACTGCCGCAACCGGCGATCCATGACTTACTACGCGCGCTGATACTGCCAATTCAGGCCGATTACTTGCTGGCCGTTGGCACGGAGGGCCAGGACGCGCGCCCGGACATGAACGAGCGCGAGTTCTTCTTCACAAAAATCATCTGGGCGATGGATTACACGCACATGAAATCACTCAGGCTTGCAGCTGAAGATTTTCCCCTGGCGCTTGCGACGGCCAAGATCCTGCCGTGGCCGTGGGGTGAATCAAGCTACCGGAGTGCTTTAGCCGATATAGGCAGCGCTAAGGGCAATCCGTGGGTACAGGATATTAACCACCGCGTTACTTTGTGGTTGCCCTGGCGGATAGGCTTTGTACGAGGAGGGAATCATTCTATTGCCAGCGGCGTTCTGGCCGGTGAGGGTGAGGTAATACCCGATACGGTTTATGATATGCGGTATTTGCTCGATATTGTCAGCACTGACGGGTATTACTGGTACATGAGCGGGAAGATCTGCGAGAGAGTCAGTGACTACCGTACAGCCGCCTTTTTTGAAATAGGCCGCCTGCTTACACTGTGATTCCTTCAAAATATCTCAACGAAATTTCCCGACACCTGTTTAAGCTATCTTGCTGATATTTCTGTTTTTCGATTTTTGCCGGCGCGATGCCGGCGACGTTGGCCAGCTGCCCCGGGCGCGATACTGAGATCAGTTTCTTTGAACAAAAAAAACCGCCTTTTGGCGGTCAGTATTCAGTAGCTGGAACGGTAGTCTCTTCCCTGATTCCAGCGGTCTTGCCAGTGTTCGAGGAATGATTCAGCGAGCTTAGGCATGTTCCAGATCACCACCGCATTCTCCGAGTTTTTCGTTTCGGCCGCTTTGGTGAAATTAAAGCTGCCAGTTTCAACGGTCACATTATCCACGATGATCACCTTGTCATGCTGGATAGGGAAATTACTGTCAGTACGCAAAGGGATGCCGCTGTTCGCTATGTAGTTCATGGCCGCAATGCTGGCGCGCCCCGTATTGCCCCTTTCATCAATTACGATTTTCACATCAACTCCCCGTTTTTTGGCTGCTACCAGTGCCTTCATAATATCCGGGGCGGTAAAAGAATAAGCCATCATCCGTATCGAGGTTTTTGCGGAGTCAATGGCGCTCAGGACGAGAACGCGGGCGCTTCCTTCAGGCGAGTAGCCAACCTGAACGGATGGTTCCACCGCAAAGGCGGGCAGGGCGGCTGTCGTAAATGCTGCGGCCAGAAGCCAGGTTGCTAATTTTTTCATTACAGGCTCCCGTTCACACACTGCATTTTATATTCAGGGTCAAAATAAATTTCTTTGATTTTCCGCTTTTCCATATGCACCACAACGTCAATGGTGGAGTAGAGCATTCGCATAATATCGCTCATATCGAGCATACGGCCGATAGGGGTCGCCTTGATAAGCAGCCCAATACGGTTAAAGGCATCGCGCGCAGAGTTAGCGTGCGTTGACATAACACCGCCTGGATGGCCGGTATTAAGTGCTTTAAGATAATCCCACGCAGCATCATCCCTAAGCTCAGTCATGATGATACGGCCCGGTGTCAGACGCATACAGGCTCGCAGGGCATCAGTGGCGCTGACGCGGCCGATCTTTCCTGCATCGCCGTACATCATATAAACGGCTTCTACAACGTGATCGACCGTGACTTCGTGAACGTCCTCTAAAATAATTACACGCTCGTCTTTATGTAGCGATTTTAACAGCGCGCGCGTGAGTACCGTTTTCCCCGACCCGGTTTCACCGCAGATCACGATAGTGCGTTTCTTCTCAACGGCGGTTTGCAGGAATGCGGGCCATTTTTCGCTGCTGTGCAGCTCTTTAAGGAAAAAATCATCATCCGTTAGGCTTTGCTTGCTGCCGGTAATCTTCCGGCAGTCACTGAAAATCCCCTCGCTGGTCAGCTGCTCCAGATTTTTATCGGCCGCCAAATCCTTACGAAACGCTACGGCCGTTGTACCGTCAATCACCGCAGGGGGCAGACAGATAACGCCCCTGATCCCGCCAGGCAGGATCACGTCATTAATGGCCTGCATGGTCAGCTTGTTGCTGCTCACCAACGATTTAGCAAGGTTCCTAATAAAATCTGCCGTAATTGCCGCGTTCTGCACAACCCTGCGGCCGCTGAACGTATCACAGATAACTTCCTGAAAGCAGTTAATGCGAATTTCAAAAACAGTAGGATCTTCTAAATACTCGCGCAGTGGGCCAAGTTGATAGAAAGCTGCATCAGTCATGATTACTCCTGAAGAAAAGCGGGCGCTAAGCGCCCACTTTTTTAGTTGTCTGCGAGCGTATAAACGCCGCTGAAATCGAGGTCGCGGGCAACAAAAATGCTCACCGCATCACCCTGCTGATCGTAGAGGGTAGGGGGGATAGACATGTAAGAGCGGAGTGCTTCAGACGCCAGCTGCCCACCGCTGTTTTCTGTGCTGTTGTACTGAATGTTATTACTCTGCGTCTGGTTAACCAGCGCCGTTAAGGTGTCAGAGAACAACGAAATCATGATCGCACCACGCAGACGCTCCCACATATGGGCATCCACCTGGCCCGGAATCCCCGCGCTGCCGAGTGAGTTCGTTCCGGCACTGTCAATATTAACGATTGTCCCGTCCTGGTCATTACGGATACGCTCCCAGAGAACAAACACGCGCGCCTGGCCGTCTTTGATACCACCGGTAATCTGCCCGTCAACCCATGAGCCTTTATCAATCAGCCTAACGAGTCCATCAGCTGAGTAAACGTCCTGTGAAACCCGGCAGGAAACCTGACCCGGAACAGTGGTATCCAGCTCGGTGCCGGTACCACAGGGGATCATTTTGCCTTTCGGAACAGTCAGGCTGGGATTAGCCATGACTCCAGCGCGGCTAGCCTTCAGCCTTGCAGGAGTCAGGTTTTTAGCGAGTGCTGAACTACCTTCGCTTGTTTCGTTGTCCTGGGGCTGCGCTCCGGGACTATTGCTTGTAGCCGCCTGATTAGTCTGGGCCAGCTCGCCGCCCAGACGACGCTGCATAGCCAGTTCTTCAGGCGAAGGTTCTTTACGCTTATTAGAGGTACGCGCGCCGGTATTGCTGCTGCCCGCATCTGCATCTGCCTGTGCGGCAGCCTGCACAGCACGGGCATCAGTGGCGCTATTCTGCGCAGTTGCAGGTTTATTAACATCAGGATCGCTGTTAAAGCTGTAGTTTGGCAGTGTATTGGCCTGTTGCGCTTTACCACCGTCTTTATCAGCTTCAGCTTTAGCCGGGGCGCGAATTTTACCCATGACCGTAATCCCGATGAATACCAAAGCAAGCAGCGCCATCAGTATGACAAAGGCTTTCATACCAGGAGCCGAACGGCGGTTACTGCCATTAAATCCGCCACGCTCGCTTTCAAATTCACCGTCTCCGGTGTTTTCATCGAGTTCCTGATCTACATCGACACTTTTACGGGCCATCAGTTATCCTCCCCAATTTGAACCCTGCGCACATCCGGGGAAGCCGTACCGGTTGCTACCGCACCGGCGCCCGGCGCGAAATTATTATTACGAACGCCAACGACTTTATCGCCCAGACGAATACGCCACTCTTTAGCGACGGTTTCCACCTCGATGATGTTGCGGTTCTCACCCACAACATGAGAGTTAGGCAGCGTTTCTTTGCCACTGGCCGAGATCATGTAGACCTGCGGTAACTCCGCATTGGCCGGAAACTCAAACCGGGTAAAGCGGTAGTTATCCCAGACGTGAACCGGCTGGATGCTGCGCATTTCAGGCTGTTCGCTCATTACGTACTGATAGTTCTTCGCCCCCGCAAAAGCCGTCTGCTTCAGCTTCTGCGTAATGCGTTTTTTATCAGCCGCGCTTTTGGCTTTTTCCTGCTGCTCAAACGGATATTCATAGGTCAGCTGAAGAACGGCATGGCGCACAGCCCACGGCGTTTCAATAAAGGATTTTGATACCGTACCGTCTGCATTTTTCTTCGTTTCTTCACCGATGAAATGGAGGACGATGTTATAGGTGCGCTTATCGGTGACGATCACCAGGTTGGTATCACTCATGGCCTGTTTCGGCTTCACAAAAAAATGGTTCATTTTGTGCGCAAACGTCCAGCTTTCAGAATCGCCAAAAGCATGAGTGATATAGGTTTCGTCAGGCGCGACAACAATGTGGGTAGCCACACCGGCGACAGCGTCAATTTTGACCACATTAACAGGGTTATAAACAACGCTTTTAATGCGATAGTCATAAGGAGAATTGCGGCCAACCTCAAGCGCCATAACGTTAGTGGCCGCGCCTCCCAGGACTGACAAAACGACTGCTGAAAGAAGTAGTTTTTTCATGGGGCAGCCCTCAGTTAACTTCCGGGTTGACGCGATAACTCGTCACGCGGAAACCCAGCGGGTTGACATAACGCTGCTCAGCATTCATCGCCAGCGATTTATATTCATACCCCATAATGGCAATCCAGCGCTGCGGCTGATCATCAACGGGATTGCTGCGCACGCGGCGAACCGTAGTAAAGCGTATTGTTGCTACGCCGTGCGGTTTATCGAGGATCACAGAGTTAATCTTCACGCGGGTCGTTTCACTGTCGCCCAGAACCTTATCAAGACCATTGCGGCCCTTGAACTTGCTCTGGTAAGACTCTGCCACGTTCGGCGTGGACATTAAGCCAACGGCCGTATAGTCGACCTGAACTGAATAGAAGTCATAGCTCTCACGGTGAATGACATATTGTGTCAGCCAGAACTTATCAATTTCGTCACCATAAGAGGTCTGGTCGCGGGTCAGCTTGACCTGCTGTACTTCGTGAGTGGCCTCGTTGAGCGTTAGCAGATGTGCGGGGATTGGCTGGCTGTACTTATGCACTACGTAACCAACTAAAGAGAGTGCAAAAACAGTTACCACCGCTGAACCGGTGGCAACCATCCAGGCGGTACGCCGGGACTTCAGCACTTCATCCATCAGATCAACTTCAAGCCCTTTACGGCTTTCGTTGAACTCTTTAATGGCTTCACGTGTAAGCCCTGTTTTTTTATTAGCTTTCATTTGCACCACCTTGCGTATCAACCGGGATTGTTTTGTTTACTGGAACGGTGTTGCTCCAGTCCGGCTCCGGTGGCGGTTTATGCCCGCTGGAACAGGCGCTAATCAGAAGAACTCCCATAAGCAATAAGCTGCGCATTACGGCATCCATTATCGGTTGTTGAACGTACCAATTATAATAAGTCGTCGAAATTGCAATTTCAACGACTTTTGTTTTAATTTTATGCAGCCTTCTTCCCGCGACTGCCCCTTGCCTTACCACTTAAATTAGAACCACTGCTTCCTCCGCTGTTGCTGCCACTTCCTCCACCTGCCGATTGCTGGCCGCCGCCGGTATTACCGCCCCGGAACGCATTACCGCCAAACATGCCATGACTACCCATGTTGCCAAGCGCCTGCATTGAAGAACCGGTAGAACGTGCAGCATCTGCGACACCGGCACTGATACCGCTACCCCAGCTCTGGGCGACCTGCGGGATCTGAAACAGAACAAAGATAGAGATAATGGTCAGCAGCAGCGCGGCCATAGAGCCAGTGATAGATGAATAGGCCGCATCGGAGTTCATCGAGGACAGAAGGTTGTCGAACATCTGCATGATGAAACCAAACACGAGAGCCAGCACGACAACGACCAGCCCGTAGTTGATTACCGATCCAAGCCAGCGCGCGAAGATGTTTTTTGTTGGCCCCCACAGCAGGCAGAAAATGGCAATCGGGCCGAAACAAAGCGTAACGGCAAGAAGGATTTTCGCCATGATCACAAAGCCCGCACCGAGGCCACCCAGCACAACGGTAGCAACCAACATAATTCCGCCAATGGCATATGCGGCCAGACCGCTTGACGAAAATACATCTGCCGCATCCCACGCTGTATTTACAATCCTGACGCCTTTTTCAATACCGCTATCAATGATCGCCGGTACGCCGCTGGCTTCGACTTTATCAGGGGAAGATAAGATGCCAGCAAAATCATCTGGCATGTGAAGCGCCACATTAACCAAATCCTGCTGAAACCAGCCGCCTGCCGTCGCAAAGCTCAGGATAAGGGCTATAGATAGATACTCTTTAATCAGCGAGCTTAGGCTGTCGCCTGCCCCCGGATTAAACATCGAGTACAAGCCCTGCATCATCAGCTTTATGGTCAGGCAGGTTGCCACCAGAGGCGTAACGTCAGAGATAATGGTGGCAACGTTGGCGCTCACCATTGACGTAATCGCCCCGTCTACTTTTGCGAAAATGTCTTGTACCAGGGTGAATGCCATATTGCCTCCTTACTCTTAAATTTTCGGTGAGTTAATTTCACCGTCCTCTTTACCGTGAACAAACAGCTGGCGATCAGCCTCACGCGCGTTTTTGCAGTCTGGCTTCTGGAGTTCATCAGCATTCTTCTTGCACTCCTCGATCGTTGCCTTGCGCTCTTTGTCATGCTTTTTGTACCAATCAACGTCATGCGAAGCGTCGCAGGCCACCAGGAAGAAAGGGATAAGCAGCAGTAGTTTTTTCATAATTTCCTCAGTTAATTGAAGGTGACGCGGTAACGTCCCCACCGGTTCCAAAAACAAAATTACGGGTCGCACGATCCTTCTGTGCGCGCAAAAGTTTGTCCTGCGATTGCTGTAACATATTCATCAAATTCAGCTTCGCCTGCTCACCCTGTATAGCGCCTTGTGACGTCTGGATACGTGCTTGCAGGTCGGCAATGGATTTCAGGTCTGGCGTCGATTTAATCTGCTCCGTCAGCGCCTGCATATCGCTCAGCTCTTGCATCTGGTTGTTGTAGGCTTTTTCGGCCATCACACGGTCGTAAGCACCTTTTTCCGCCAGCTTTTTGTTCATATAGGCGATTGCTTCGCTGGGCGTCATGTCGTCAACCTCAGCATTAAACTGGCCCATCATGCTGTTAACAGAAGGCGTGACCGACGAACTGGAGTTCATCGCGTCGCTGTACACCTCTTTCCAGTTGTCAGGCAGGTTATTCGCCAGCGTATTGGTTGACGTCCCCAGCAGATCGCCCAGGTTGGTTGTTTTAGCCATCGACTCATACATATTTTTCTGCGTCTCCAGCTGGCTTTTAAGCTGCTCCAGCTGTTGAGCCATTTGTTCAAGCTGTTCACCCTGTTTAATCAGCTCGGTGGGGTTGGATACGATGATGCCAGCGGAGGCGCTTTGCGCGCCCCCAAGAATCAAGCCGGTGGTCAGCAGCACTGCCGTAAGTGATTTTTTCATGGAGTTTTGCCTCGTTGTTAAGCCGTCAGGCGCCAGTATTCTTTGAGCCATACTTCAGGGTCATTACCGAGCCGTTCAACCAGCTCATGCGCAATTTCGGCGTTTTGTGGTTCACCGGACAACACGCTAAGTACGTTGTCCATTGTCTTAATATCTGCATCAATATCGTCGCTGTTGCGAGGGTAGAGATTGAAAGAAGCAATCGCAGACTGTTGCCCTTGTTTAACCAGGAACTGTCTGGAGTGTTCGGTAATCGACATCAGCGCGTCGTATTCAGCATCAGTAAGGAAGGCATAATCCTCTCGGATAGCTTCCGGATCGCGCAGGCAGATTTTTGTGACGGTCTGCGACATGATCGTGCGGCCAATACGGCTGGACAGCGCATCGTTCGGCTCCTGCGTGGCAAACACATAGATAGCGTCTTTCTTACGGTCAGTTTTGATACCACGCTTAACTTCACGCTCGATAACCGGATCGTCAAGGTAGGCGTGGAACTCGTCAAAGCACTGAATGACGCGGCGTTTGCCGTCGATGGAGTCACGTACCCGGTACAGAAGGTACATCATGAGCGGAGTACGGGCCGGGCTGGATACTTCCTCTTTGGCTGCGATAAACTCGGATAAATCGAAGCCAAAAATATCATTCGCGCTGAGATCCAGGCTGTCTTTATCATTGTCAAACAGCCAGCCATACTGGCCTTCGCGCGTCCATTCGCGCAGCAGCCCTTTCAGTGATACGCCATTTTCCACAACTTCATTCACGTACCCGTCCAGGATCGTAACGGTGCGCGCCTCGCGTGGAATAAGTGAGCCTTCCCCCATAACCGCATCAACGCCTTCAGCCAGTTCGGTAGCCATCGTTGCGCTGATAGGCCCGTTATTGGTGGTTTCCACACAAATGCGGAACAGGTTTTTAATGAGGGCAATATTGCGTTTGGTCGGTTCAATCTGAAGCGGGGCAAACCCGGACGGCATACCCTGTTGCAGAACTTTATAGTAGCCACCAACGCTTCGAATGAACGGCTCCATACCGCGGTCACGGTCATAAACAAAAAGTCGCGGGTTGTACTTCATTGACTGCGCCAGCAGGAAGTTAAGCAGCGTGGTTTTACCTTCCCCCGACATACCCGTTATTAACGCATGGCCCAGTGGGCGTTTACCGTAGGAAAGTTCTTCAAGCGGGGTCACATGGAAATTAAAATAGAGTGGCGTACCGCTGATCGTGCGGAACATGGTCAGCGCTGGCCCCCACGGGTTATTGTCAGGCTTGCCACGCATAAAATTGTGGAACGGGCTGAAGTGCAGGAAGTTCCATGAGTTTATCGGAACCGGGCGCGGCGCCCATTTCTGGTTGCCAGGCAGTCTCGCATAATATGCAGCCTCAGAGGCCAGGCTGAGAGTCCCACCAACCACGCCACAGCCGGTTAGCATAACCTTCACACGACGCGCTTTGCGCTGTACCGCGTTTTGGTCATTATCCCAGACATGCACGGTTCCATGATGGTAGCCCATCACGAACTCTCTGGACGTCAGCATATCGAGCGCGGTACCAAGCTGTGCCAGCTGGCTTTGCGCACGGTCGCGCGTTTCCTGCAAAGATTTTTCCTGATGCGTCAGAAACGTTTTAGCTGAAGATTCAGAGAGGCAAGAAAAACTCTGCGTCAGAAGGTATTCAAAATCGGCTTCTTTAAGCATGTTAAGCTGGCCTGGCTCTGTATCTTCTTCGTATTCACGAAATTCAATGCCGGTGGTATAGAAGTTGTGATCTACCGTTCTGATCTGGACAACATCCCCCCACAGGGAGCTAACAGGGCGGTTGTCCATGATGTACTCACGGATACGATCACGGCAAACAGGCACGATGGCCCATTCCATATTTGCGAGGAAATAAAGGAACTCCAGCGCTTTTGAATAAGCGTGAGCCTGCGAAGGTTCAGGCTCGTTGCGTTCGATAACAATGGCTTCGTCAAAAATGTCTGATTCATCGACTTCAGCAAGTTCTTCACGTTCTTTTTTATCAGGCGCAGGAATTTCAACACCGCGTTTGTCACGATAATAGATACCCAACTGCTGAATGCCATACGGCTTCATTGCTTCCAGGATTTGTTCAGAAATATCTTCCAGACCTTCAAGCGCCTCATTCTGCATTTGCTGAATTTCGTCACGAGTCGGCTTTTCAAATTTCGCCAGAAACTTCTGTGTTTTATCCCCTACCTGTTTGTAAATAACGGTCAGATAAAGGTCATTAATCAGCTGCTTGGAATCACCGTGCAACTTACGGTTATATTGATCAATATAAGCAGGGAAAAAATGGTCATACTCACCATCCGGGTACTCTTTAGCCTCATGGTGATATTCATGCGTCCACAGCTCTACATGGTCTGTTCCGAAGCTCTTGACCAGCGTATTAAGGTCTTTATGCCAGGTGACCAGTTCCCGATCTGATGCGCAGTCATGTGTGCGGCCATCCAGCTTGAAAAAAGCCATCAGATCGCCGTTTTCCATCGAAATCACGTAATCATTGAGGTGATAAGAATAGGGCAAATACTTTTTATTTACTGATGGCTCCTTACGGTAGGCATCAATTTTTTTTGGCTTCGTAGCGGTGGCAGCTCTCATTATTTTAAACCCTTACGTTTGTAGTCAACAGAGGAATAAGACGATCCTCCCCACTGCTTAAACGGAGAATCAAACCAATTACTGAATTTGGTTTTCAACCACAGGCCCATAATTCGAAACATGCGGTCGTCATATTTTGTTAATGCAGCTGAAGGAATCCACAAAAAGACGAACACCAGGATCGCCCACATATGAATAATCATAAAAAGCGAGGCAGAAATCATGAATATCATCATAGCTACATTACGTGGTACACCCAGCGCGCGAGGTAAGCGAGTCGCACCTTTGAAAAGCGGTCTTTTCCCGTCAACGAACATCTTTGTAGTCCTCACTTTGGGGGACAAAAGTCCCCCCTTTTCGCGTTGTTCAGCTTCCTACGCCCGTCAGGGAAACCAGATATGATGCAGAACCAATACCAATCAGAGAGATTACGATACGAGGAATAAAGCTGGCTGGGATTACGTGAAGCATCCACATAAAGCAACTAACCATGATCGCAATAGCACAACCAATTGGAATCCATGTGCTCAACCACGTCTGGATTGATGTAGCGGTTGATTCACCAGTATCGGTGCCAGCGGCCAGCGCAATTTGCGGCAGGGCAATGGACAAAACGCCCATAACTACCGCAGGGCCATACTTCTTAAACAACGTGGTCATACTTTCTCCTTACTCACTATCTTCTGTTGATTGCAGATTTAACCGGCATTCTTCAACGCCACACTTATCTTTCAAAAACTCTGCCAGTAGCCTTAAATCAGCCCAGGTTCGTAGCTCATGCTCTTTGTTAACCCGAATGGAACATGCGATCTGGCCCAGCTGTTCATCGTCTATCTGAAAAACGGGATACCACTTCTTTAATGAAACCCGTTCTATCGTTACCTCCTTCACTTTTCCTGCTTCAAATAACTCCAGGATCTGTGATTGCAATACAAGATACAAACGTTCCATTCATAACCTCATTCCCCCTTCGCTGTTTCCTGTCTGGTTAAAAAGGCATCCGTATTATTTCGGCTGAAGGCATCGCCATCACCAGAACCAAAAACATCTTGTTCACCGTCATACTGCGGCGCCGTACTTTTTGCCTGCTGAGGCTCATTCGCGGTGCTGTCCTCACTGGTCTGGCCGTCAGGTAGCAGCGTAGGGATTTTCAAATCAGTTGATTGACGCGCCACGTTGATAACTTTCGTGACATACCCGTTAGAAATCCCGTTTGTGAGTGAGCCGGTGTTGTAGCAGGAAAGCGCGTGTCTCAGCGCAACCTGCCCGGCTGGGTAGGATTTCAGGGCGCTATCATAACAGGCTTTAAGAATGGTCTGGCTCGCCCGCAGGTTGATGCAGGGTTTGAAAATATCGTCAACCGAAAGACCCAGGCCCACTAAATTATTTGAGTTAATTTGTGCAAGGCCCATATCAAAACTTTTATTATCCTTCAGCAGAACTTTCGCAACGCTGACGGCCTCAGCTTCAGTACGCGGTTGCTGTTTTAACTGAATACTACCGTTAATATTGATCCTGTACGGTCCATTTGAGGACTCATGGCCGACGATGTACGCCATCGTTAAGGGTGAAACATCAGGCGCACATCTCTGCGCAAGCCTGGCAACTTCATCGGAGGCAGGCGCAGCACTGGCACGGCCAGCACAAGCAAGGCAGGCCAGAGCGAGAACCAGGAGTTTTGGATGTTTACTCATTTATGTTTCACCGCGTAATTGTAATTTCGACGACTTTTGTTTATGATAAGGGCTAATGAGATCGTGTCAAGAAGAAACGAAAAGAAAACCGCTGAAGGAAGGAAGGTGATGCTGGTTCCCCTGAAATCAGAAAAACGACCAAAAGGCGAACCCGTGTATCGTGACCCGGATAACCCTTTTAATACGTGGACTGGTATAGGGAAGCGCCCGGCCTGGCTAACTGCAAAATTGGACGCTGGCATTAGCCTGGAAGCCATGAAGATGCAGGGCGTAGCCAACCCCAGAGAACATAGACCAGCAAAATACCGCGACCCCAGGAACGCAGAAAATACCTGGTCCGGGACTGGCCGCCGACCCACATGGCTCAAAGAGCTGCTTGATAGTGGTTTATCACTTGATGATCTGAAGATATAACCGGAGGGTATAAAAATGGGCGAACTTATTGATTTTGCGGAAAGGCAAAAAAGCAGAAGGAAGAAAAAAGCATCTTCCATTCCGCCCATTTTTAGAAAATTTCGTGTCCATGCGATCAGGTTACTCGCCAGCATCATCAAATCCGGCTCTTATTCAGTTGCTTATATCGTTAAAAAAATTACAGGAAAGTTAATCAAGTTTTACACAATTTTAACGATTTTCATTTTTGTTGTCGAATATATTGCAGGCGATATAGGTTACAAATCCATTTATAACGCAGCGTTATTATTAATATTACTTACCTTTATCAACATTCTGGCGAGTGTATATCTGAACAAACTGTTAAGGACAAAAAATGAAGAAACTCTTAATACCTCTGATAGCAGCTGGTAGTCTGCTTTATCTTCCTGCCAGCCATGCTGAAGATCCCTGCAAAGTTATTATGTGCATGGCGGGCAAGCTCACCGGCGATAGCGGCGGAAGCGAGTGTAACAGTGCTGAAGCTGCTTTCTTCAATATCGTTAAAAAGAACAAGCACGGCTTTTTACCCAACCACACGAAGGATGCTAGGAAGGCTTTTCTTAATGAATGCCCGGATAATGGCGAAGGTGGAAGTAACCAGTCGATGATAAGCCAGATCATAAGTAAATACGGGAAAGTTCGCTTATAGGCGAACCAGGAATAATCTCAATTTAAGGAGCCAACGTGAAAAAAATAATATTAAGTGCATTAGCCTGTACAGCTCTCTTAACTGGTTGCGTCAGCCAGGATAAAGGTAATGCGATGCAGAGCCAGCTGAATAACCAGCAACGCCAGATTAACGAATTATCCGTTCGTTTGCAGTCTGCGGAGTCCCGGCTATCAAAGCAGGAAGAAAAGCTGCGCAACGAACTGCTGCAATCCAGCGGCTATTGCTATCTGAATGGCGCCCGCTACTCGACCGGCACCGTACTTTACGGGCGGATTTGCCAGAATCAGTCAGGCAGCGCTTCGTGGCAGGTATACAGCCGTCGCTAAACATCAGGGCGGTTTAACCGCCCTTTTCTTTACCCTCAGAAAGCCCACTATAACCATGATCCCCTTCCCCACTACAGAAAACCTTATTCTATGGGCTTGCAGCGCCATCGTACTGCTTGCCGTTGTATTCTTCCGGCGTTCAGTACGGCACAGGCGACACAAAAGGAAGCAGCAAAGTGCGCGGCGGGTGCTGGAGCGCATAAAGACGTTGCCGGGCTTCCCACAAAAAATTAACTACCTGAGAAAAATTGATCCTTTTGTGTTTGAAGAACTGTTGCTGGAAGGATTTGAAGCGCATGGCTTCAGAACCATCAGAAACAAACGCTATACCGGCGATGGAGGCATTGACGGCCAGGTAATAATAGGAAAATATCGCTATCTTATTCAGGCTAAACGCTATCGCGGCCATATTGCTTTACAGCACGTACAGGAGTTCGAGAAGTTGCTTAAACGTCATAACTGTCGCGGTCTGTTTTGCCATACCGGGAAAACCGGCGCAGGTTCAAAATCTGTCAGTATTGCCAGTGAACGGATGGAGATTATCAGCGGCCAGCGCCTGATAGATTTGCTCACGCCCGGTAGCTCCTTCACTATCGCAACCGCCCCGCAGACGATGATGAAGCGTACCGCAGCAACGCTAGAAACGAGCACCATTGTTAAAGATGCCGGTAAAGAAAATCGATACCATGAGAGTTAATTAAATGAAGTCAGTAACTATAGAAGCAAAAACATTTGCTGAAATGTTAGGAATAACAGAAGGTGAGTTAATCTTTGCCATTAAGAAAACTGGCACATTCAAAAACAAGACAATCCCACAACCTCATGAGCCACATAAATCAAATAATAGATTTTTATATTCAGACGTAATGAGGTTTATAGAATCACTAAAAGACAAATAGAACCGGTAAGGCACTGTTGCAAAGTTAGCGATGAGGCAGCCTTTTGTCTTATTGGGGTCTGACGCTCAGTGGAACGAAAACTCACGTTAAGGGATTTTGGTCATGAGATTATCAAAAAGGATCTTCACCTAGATCCTTTTAAATTAAAAATGAAGTTTTAAATCAATCTAAAGTATATATGAGTAAACTTGGTCTGACAGTTACCAATGCTTAATCAGTGAGGCACCTATCTCAGCGATCTGTCTATTTCGTTCATCCATAGTTGCCTGACTCCCCGTCGTGTAGATAACTACGATACGGGAGGGCTTACCATCTGGCCCCAGTGCTGCAATGATACCGCGAGACCCACGCTCACCGGCTCCAGATTTATCAGCAATAAACCAGCCAGCCGGAAGGGCCGAGCGCAGAAGTGGTCCTGCAACTTTATCCGCCTCCATCCAGTCTATTAATTGTTGCCGGGAAGCTAGAGTAAGTAGTTCGCCAGTTAATAGTTTGCGCAACGTTGTTGCCATTGCTGCAGGCATCGTGGTGTCACGCTCGTCGTTTGGTATGGCTTCATTCAGCTCCGGTTCCCAACGATCAAGGCGAGTTACATGATCCCCCATGTTGTGCAAAAAAGCGGTTAGCTCCTTCGGTCCTCCGATCGTTGTCAGAAGTAAGTTGGCAGCAGTGTTATCACTCATGGTTATGGCAGCACTGCATAATTCTCTTACTGTCATGCCATCCGTAAGATGCTTTTCTGTGACTGGTGAGTACTCAACCAAGTCATTCTGAGAATAGTGTATGCGGCGACCGAGTTGCTCTTGCCCGGCGTCAACACGGGATAATACCGCACCACATAGCAGAACTTTAAAAGTGCTCATCATTGGAAAACGTTCTTCGGGGCGAAAACTCTCAAGGATCTTACCGCTGTTGAGATCCAGTTCGATGTAACCCACTCGTGCACCCAACTGATCTTCAGCATCTTTTACTTTCACCAGCGTTTCTGGGTGAGCAAAAACAGGAAGGCAAAATGCCGCAAAAAAGGGAATAAGGGCGACACGAAAATGTTGAATACTCATACTCTTCCTTTTTCAATATTATTGAAGCATTTACCAGGGTTATTGTCTCATGAGCGGATACATATTTGAATGTATTTAGAAAAATAAACAAATAGGGGTTCCGCGCACATTTCCCCGAAAAGTGCCACCTGACGTCTAAGAAACCATTATTATCATGACATTAACCTATAAAAATAGGCGTATCACGAGGCCCTTTCGTCTTCAAGAATTTTATAAACCGTGGAGCGGGCAATACTGAGCTGATGAGCAATTTCCGTTGCACCAGTGCCCTTCTGATGAAGCGTCAGCACGACGTTCCTGTCCACGGTACGCCTGCGGCCAAATTTGATTCCTTTCAGCTTTGCTTCCTGTCGGCCCTCATTCGTGCGTTCTAGGATCCTCCGGCGTTCAGCCTGTGCCACAGCCGACAGGATGGTGACCACCATTTGCCCCATATCACCGTCGGTACTGATCCCGTCATCAATGAACCGGACTGCCACGCCCTGAGCGTCAAATTCCTTTATCAGTTGGATCATATCGGCAGTGTCGCGGCCAAGACGGTCGAGCTTCTTAACCAGAATGACATCACCTTCCTCCACCTTCATCCTCAGCAAATCCAGCCCTTCCCGGTCTGTTGAACTGCCGGATGCCTTATCGGTAAATATACGGTTTGCTTTCACACCTGCGTCTTTGAGTGCTCTGACCTGAAGATCAAGAGACTGCTGACTGGTTGAGACCCGAGCGTAACCAAAAAGTCGCATAAAAATGTACCTTAAATCGAATATCGGACAACTCATGTCTATTATTACAAATTTACGATTTAATAGACATATTAATGTAACAGTTTTACGATGTCCGATAATTTATAACATTTCGTACGGTTGGAAAAATGTTACTAAATGCCCGTCAGGCAGGGAGGCCGATATGCCCGTTGACTTTCTGACCACTGAGCAGACTGAAAGCTATGGCAGATTCACCGGTGAACCGGATGAGCTTCAGCTGGCACGATATTTTCACCTTGATGAAGCAGACAAGGAATTTATCGGAAAAAGCAGAGGTGATCACAACCGTCTGGGCATTGCCCTGCAAATTGGATGTGTCCGTTTTCTGGGCACCTTCCTCACCGATATGAATCATATTCCTTCCGGCGTCCGGCATTTTACCGCCAGACAGCTCGGGATTCGTGATATCACCGTTCTTGCAGAATACGGTCAGAGGGAAAATACCCGCCGTGAGCATGCAGCGCTGATACGTCAGCACTATCAGTATCGTGAATTTGCCTGGCCCTGGACATTTCGCCTTACCCGTCTTTTATATACCCGGAGCTGGATAAGCAACGAACGTCCTGGCCTGCTTTTCGATCTGGCGACAGGGTGGCTTATGCAACATCGTATTATTCTCCCCGGAGCCACTACGCTGACCCGGTTGATTTCAGAGGTAAGGGAAAAGGCGACGTTGCGCCTGTGGAACAAACTGGCACTGATACCGTCAGCCGAACAGCGTTCACAGCTGGAGATGCTGCTGGGGCCAACTGATTGCAGCCGCCTGTCTTTACTGGAATCACTGAAAAAGGGCCCTGTGACCATCAGTGGTCCGGCGTTTAATGAAGCAATTGAACGCTGGAAAACTCTGAACGATTTTGGCCTGCATGCTGAAAACCTGAGTACACTCCCGGCTGTGCGCCTGAAAAATCTCGCACGTTATGCTGGTATGACTTCGGTGTTCAATATTGCCAGGATGTCACCGCAGAAAAGGATGGCGGTTCTGGTTGCCTTTGTCCTTGCATGGGAAACGCTGGCGCTGGATGATGCATTGGACGTTCTGGACGCCATGCTGGCCGTTATCATCCGTGACGCCAGAAAGATTGGGCAGAAAAAACGGCTCCGCTCGCTGAAGGATCTGGATAAATCTGCATTGGCGCTCGCCAGCGCATGTTCGTACCTGCTGAAAGAAGAAACACCGGACGAATCGATTCGTGCTGAGGTGTTCAGCTACATCCCAAGGCAAAAGCTGGCTGAAATCATCACGCTTGTCCGTGAAATTGCCCGGCCCTCAGACGATAATTTTCATGAAGAAATGGTGGAGCAGTACGGGCGCGTTCGTCGTTTCCTGCCCCATCTGCTGAATACCGTTAAATTTTCATCCGCACCTGCCGGGGTTACCACTCTGAATGCCTGTGACTACCTCAGCCGGGAGTTCAGCTCACGGCGGCAGTTTTTTGACGACGCACCAACGGAAATTATCAGTCGGTCATGGAAACGGCTGGTGATTAACAAGGAAAAACATATCACCCGCAGGGGATACACGCTCTGCTTTCTCAGTAAACTGCAGGATAGTCTGAGGCGGAGGGATGTCTACGTTACCGGCAGTAACCGGTGGGGAGATCCTCGTGCAAGATTACTACAGGGTGCTGACTGGCAGGCAAACCGGATTAAGGTTTATCGTTCTTTGGGGCACCCGACAGACCCGCAGGAAGCAATAAAATCTCTGGGTCATCAGCTTGATAGTCGTTACAGACAGGTTGCTGCACGTCTTTGCGAAAATGAGGCTGTCGAACTCGATGTTTCTGGCCCGAAGCCCCGGTTGACAATTTCTCCCCTCGCCAGTCTTGATGAGCCGGACAGTCTGAAACGACTGAGCAAAATGATCAGTGATCTACTCCCTCCGGTGGATTTAACGGAGTTGCTGCTCGAAATTAACGCCCATACCGGATTTGCTGATGAGTTTTTCCATGCTAGTGAAGCCAGTGCCAGAGTTGATGATCTGCCCGTCAGCATCAGCGCCGTGCTGATGGCTGAAGCCTGCAATATCGGTCTGGAACCACTGATCAGATCAAATGTTCCTGCACTGACCCGACACCGGCTGAACTGGACAAAAGCGAACTATCTGCGGGCTGAAACTATCACCAGCGCTAATGCCAGACTGGTTGATTTTCAGGCAACGCTGCCACTGGCACAGATATGGGGTGGAGGAGAAGTGGCATCTGCAGATGGAATGCGCTTTGTTACGCCAGTCAGAACAATCAATGCCGGACCGAACCGCAAATACTTTGGTAATAACAGAGGGATCACCTGGTACAACTTTGTGTCCGATCAGTATTCCGGCTTTCATGGCATCGTTATACCGGGGACGCTGAGGGACTCTATCTTTGTGCTGGAAGGTCTTCTGGAACAGGAGACCGGGCTGAATCCAACCGAAATTATGACCGATACAGCAGGTGCCAGCGAACTTGTCTTTGGCCTTTTCTGGCTGCTGGGATACCAGTTTTCTCCACGCCTGGCTGATGCCGGTGCTTCGGTTTTCTGGCGAATGGACCATGATGCCGACTATGGCGTGCTGAATGATATTGCCAGAGGGCAATCAGATCCCCGAAAAATAGGGCACTGTTGCAAATAGTCGGTGGTGATAAACTTATCATCCCCTTTTGCTGATGGAGCTGCACATGAACCCATTCAAAGGCCGGCATTTTCAGCGTGACATCATTCTGTGGGCCGTACGCTGGTACTGCAAATACGGCATCAGTTACCGTGAGCTGCAGGAGATGCTGGCTGAACGCGGAGTGAATGTCGATCACTCCACGATTTACCGCTGGGTTCAGCGTTATGCGCCTGAAATGGAAAAACGGCTGCGCTGGTACTGGCGTAACCCTTCCGATCTTTGCCCGTGGCACATGGATGAAACCTACGTGAAGGTCAATGGCCGCTGGGCGTATCTGTACCGGGCCGTCGACAGCCGGGGCCGCACTGTCGATTTTTATCTCTCCTCCCGTCGTAACAGCAAAGCTGCATACCGGTTTCTGGGTAAAATCCTCAACAACGTGAAGAAGTGGCAGATCCCGCGATTCATCAACACGGATAAAGCGCCCGCCTATGGTCGCGCGCTTGCTCTGCTCAAACGCGAAGGCCGGTGCCCGTCTGACGTTGAACACCGACAGATTAAGTACCGGAACAACGTGATTGAATGCGATCATGGCAAACTGAAACGGATAATCGGCGCCACGCTGGGATTTAAATCCATGAAGACGGCTTACGCCACCATCAAAGGTATTGAGGTGATGCGTGCACTACGCAAAGGCCAGGCCTCAGCATTTTATTATGGTGATCCCCTGGGCGAAATGCGCCTGGTAAGCAGAGTTTTTGAAATGTAAGGCCTTTGAATAAGACAAAAGGCTGCCTCATCGCTAACTTTGCAACAGTGCCGCTTTCCGTACCCCTTGCGTTTCCTGTTCGCCAGCCAAGCCAG